>NZ_LMCV01000001.1:0-2500 GCF_001424925.1 Pseudomonas sp. Root329
ACAAAACCCCTACCTGCATACGCAGATAGGGGTTTCGGAATTTAATCTTGACGATGACCTACTCTCACATGGGGAAACCCCACACTACCATCGGCGATGCATCGTTTCACTGCTGAGTTCGGGATGGGATCAGGTGGTTCCAATGCTCTATGGTCGTCAAGAAATTCGGGTACTGAGTCGTGACCTGTTGGTCTCGCTTCAGCAAATTGGGTATGTGACAGCRGGTGTTTTGTGAGTATCTCGAACTTTCGGTTCGTTTCGTCTTCACACACCGCAATCTGGYGCCYYTTCAGGWCAGCAAATTGCTTGGGTGTTATATGGTCAAGCCTCACGGGCAATTAGTATTGGTTAGCTCAACGCCTCACAGCGCTTACACACCCAACCTATCAACGTCGTAGTCTTCGACGGCCCTTCAGGGGACTCAAGGTCCCAGTGAGATCTCATCTTGAGGCTAGTTTCCCGCTTAGATGCTTTCAGCGGTTATCTATTCCGAACATAGCTACCCGGCAATGCCACTGGCGTGACAACCGGAACACCAGAGGTTCGTCCACTCCGGTCCTCTCGTACTAGGAGCAGCCCCTCTCAAATCTCAAACGTCCACGGCAGATAGGGACCGAACTGTCTCACGACGTTCTAAACCCAGCTCGCGTACCACTTTAAATGGCGAACAGCCATACCCTTGGGACCGGCTTCAGCCCCAGGATGTGATGAGCCGACATCGAGGTGCCAAACACCGCCGTCGATATGAACTCTTGGGCGGTATCAGCCTGTTATCCCCGGAGTACCTTTTATCCGTTGAGCGATGGCCCTTCCATACAGAACCACCGGATCACTAAGACCTACTTTCGTACCTGCTCGACGTGTCTGTCTCGCAGTCAAGCGCGCTTTTGCCTTTATACTCTACGACCGATTTCCGACCGGTCTGAGCGCACCTTCGTACTCCTCCGTTACTCTTTAGGAGGAGACCGCCCCAGTCAAACTACCCACCATACACTGTCCTCGATCCGGATAACGGACCTGAGTTAGAACCTCAAAGTTGCCAGGGTGGTATTTCAAGGTTGGCTCCACGCGAACTGGCGTCCACGCTTCAAAGCCTCCCACCTATCCTACACAAGCAAATTCAAAGTCCAGTGCAAAGCTATAGTAAAGGTTCACGGGGTCTTTCCGTCTAGCCGCGGATACACTGCATCTTCACAGCGATTTCAATTTCACTGAGTCTCGGGTGGAGACAGCGCCGCCATCGTTACGCCATTCGTGCAGGTCGGAACTTACCCGACAAGGAATTTCGCTACCTTAGGACCGTTATAGTTACGGCCGCCGTTTACCGGGGCTTCGATCAAGAGCTTCGCGTTAGCTAACCCCATCAATTAACCTTCCGGCACCGGGCAGGCGTCACACCCTATACGTCCACTTTCGTGTTTGCAGAGTGCTGTGTTTTTAATAAACAGTCGCAGCGGCCTGGTATCTTCGACCGGCATGGGCTTACGCAGTAAATGCTTCACCCTCACCGGCGCACCTTCTCCCGAAGTTACGGTGCCATTTTGCCTAGTTCCTTCACCCGAGTTCTCTCAAGCGCCTTGGTATTCTCTACCCAACCACCTGTGTCGGTTTGGGGTACGGTTCCTGGTTACCTGAAGCTTAGAAGCTTTTCTTGGAAGCATGGCATCAACCACTTCGTCACCCARAGGGTAACTCGTCATCAGCTCTCGGCCTTAGAATCCCGGATTTACCTAAGATTCCAGCCTACCACCTTAAACTTGGACAACCAACGCCAAGCTGGCCTAGCCTTCTCCGTCCCTCCATCGCAATAACCAGAAGTACAGGAATATTAACCTGTTTTCCATCGACTACGCTTTTCAGCCTCGCCTTAGGGACCGACTAACCCTGCGTCGATTAACGTTGCGCAGGAAACCTTGGTCTTTCGGCGTGGGTGTTTTTCACACCCATTGTCGTTACTCATGTCAGCATTCGCACTTCTGATACCTCCAGCAAGCTTCTCAACTCACCTTCACAGGCTTACAGAACGCTCCTCTACCGCATCACCTAAGTGATACCCGTAGCTTCGGTGTATGGTTTGAGCCCCGTTACATCTTCCGCGCAGGCCGACTCGACTAGTGAGCTATTACGCTTTCTTTAAAGGGTGGCTGCTTCTAAGCCAACCTCCTAGCTGTCTAAGCCTTCCCACATCGTTTCCCACTTAACCATAACTTTGGGACCTTAGCTGACGGTCTGGGTTGTTTCCCTTTTCACGACGGACGTTAGCACCCGCCGTGTGTCTCCCATGCTCGGCACTTGTAGGTATTCGGAGTTTGCATCGGTTTGGTAAGTCGGGATGACCCCCTAGCCGAAACAGTGCTCTACCCCCTACAGTGATACATGAGGCGCTACCTAAATAGCTTTCGAGGAGAACCAGCTATCTCCGAGCTTGATTAGCCTTTCACTCCGATCCACAGGTCATCCGCTAACTTTTCAACGGTAGTCGGTTCGGTCCTCCAGTTAG